>NZ_JBIVHB010000001.1:466699-507449 GCF_044748965.1 Cupriavidus sp. NPDC089707 | reverse complement strand
CGCCCCGCTCCCCCTCCTCCTCACGCTGCCAGCCGGCTTCGGGGGGGGGGGTTGCCTCGGTGTGCGGCCCCCCAAAAAAAACAACCCCCCCCCCCCCCCCCCCCCCCCCCCCCGCGCGCCCCCCCCCCCCCCCCCCCCCCCCCCGCGACATGATACCGCCCGGCTTGCTTGCCGGCTTGCTTGCCGGCTTGCTTGAGCGACTTACTTGATTGGCTTGCCGGCCGGCTTGGTCACGTCAGCGCCGAACCACTTCACCGACAGCTTGCCGAGCGTGCCGTCCTTGCGCAGGTCATCCAGCGCATGGTTGACCGCCTGCGCGAACTTGGGGTTGTCCTTGCGGAACGGGATCGCCACCTGCGTGGTGGCACCCGCCACCACCGCGCCCGGCCGCAGCGGCAGGTTGGCGGTCTTGACCAGGTAGCCGACCATCAGCCGGTCGTTCAGCGCGGCATCGACACGCTGCGCCGCCAGGTCTCGCAGGTACTCGGGCGCGCCGGGATAGGTCTTGACGTCGATGCCCGGCACCGACTTGGCCAGGTCATTGAAGTTGCTGCCCAGGCTGACGCCGAGCTTGTGGCCCTTCAGGTCTTCCAGCGACTTGAACTGGCGCTTGTCGTCCTTGCGCTGGATCAGTTGCGCATCCGAGTAGACGTAGGGCGTGGAAAAGTCCAGCACCTGCTGGCGCTGCGGCGTGACGTTGACCTGGTTGACGATCACGTCGAACTTGCCCGCCTGCAAGCCGGCAATGATGCCGCTCCATTCGGTGGTGACGAACTCGGGCTTGACCCCCAGCTTGCCCGCCACCGCGCGCGCGACGTCGACGTCAAACCCTTCCAGCTCGTTCTTGGCGCCGCGGAAGCCGAACGGCGGGTATGTGCCCTCCAGGCCGATCTTCAGCACGCCGGCTTGCTTGACGGTATCGAGCAGGTCGGCGGCATGGGCCGCGGTAGCCGCCAGGCCAGCTCCAGCCATCAGCGATGCCGCCAGCAGCGACTTGAACCAGCCAGTACGAATCGATCGCATATGTTCTCCAGTGAATGCGGATAAGCAGCAAGTAGGCAGCCAACGCCGCCTGGCCTCTCGTGGAGGGCTGCCGGCCGGTTGTGCTGCTATGAGCCTATATCGGGCTCTACACTACCGCAAACGCTATCGATGGCGAAATAACGATTCATTATGGCTAAATAACCGCCGGGCGATGCATCCGGCCACGGCGGCTATGCCGTTCCCTGTTACTGGTAGGCCTTGTCGTTGGGGGCAGCAAACAGCGCCTTCATGTCTGCCGACAGGGGGTAGTTCATGTTGATGTTGCGCGGCGGGATCGGCGACATGAACCACTTGTTGTAAAGCTTCTCCGCGCGGCCGCTGGTCTGAAGGTCGGCGATCACGCCATCGGCCAGCTTCTTGAACGAGGGATCGTCCTTGCGGAACATGCAGGCGTAGTTCTCGGTCTGCAGCGGCGCGCCGACCACCACCCAATCACCCGCATTCTTGGCCTTGGTGCGCTCGCCGTACAGCAGCGGCTCGTCCATGACGAAGGCAGCGGCGCGCCCGCTCTCCAGGATCAGGAAGGACTGGCCATGGTCCTTGGTGCTGATCAGGTTCATGTTCATCGTCTTCTCGCCGTTCATCTTGACCAGCAGGCGCTCGCCGGTGGTGCCGGCGGTGGTGACCACGTTGCGGTCCTTCAGGTCAGTGAATTCCTTCACGCCAGAGTCCTTCTTGGTCAGCATCTTGATGCCGTAGACGAACAGGCTGTTGGAGAAAGCCACCTGCTTCTGGCGCTCCAGGTTATTGGTGGTGCTGCCGCATTCGATGTCGATGGTGCCGTTCTGCACCAGCGGGATGCGGTTCTGCGAGGTGATCGGCGTCAGCCGCACCTGCAGGTTCGGTATCTTCAGCTCGCTCTTCACCTTGTCGACGATCTGCAGCAGGATCTCGTGCGAGTAGCCCATCACCTCCTTGCCGTCGGTGTACGAGAACGGGATCGACGATTCGCGGTAGCCCAGCGAGATCACGCCGCCGTCCTTGATCTTCTTCAGCGTGTCGCCGTCGGCAGCCTGGGCCGCGCCGGCAGCCAGCAGCAGCGCGGCGGCGGCAAGCATGCAGGGGGTGGCAAAGCGGGTGTGCAGTGGTTTCATGTCGCGCTCCTTGTAGTGGGGCTTGGTCATTGAGGCTCGTTTTCTCGAGGTGATGCGAACTCACGGGTACTGCGGGAACCATTGCTGCATGCCGCTGCGCTACGCGCGCGCGGCATCGAAATCTGCGGCATCGAGGACCGGGCGACGCCCCGCCAGCCGGTCGGCCAGCAAGCCGGCGCTGCCCATCGCCAGCGTGAAGCCCAGCGCGCCATGGCCGAGGTTCAGCCACAGGCCAGACACGCGCGATGGCCCGATCAGCGGCAACCCGTCCGGCGTGGCCGGACGCAGGCCCGCCCACGGCTGCAGTTGCGCCAGCGGCAGGTCCGGCACGATGCCATCGAACAGTGCGCGCGTCTGCGCCACCAGCGTGCCGACCCGCTCCGGGTCGATGCGGGTGCCGCCGCGCACCAGGTCGGCCATGCCCGCTACCCGCAGCGTATTGCCGATCCGCGCGTACACGATCTTGTTGGCGAAATCCGTCACGCTGACATGCGGCGCGCGCGCGCCGCTGGCCAGCGGCACGGTGATGCTATAGCCCTTGAGCGGCCACAGCATCGGCCGCACGCCCAATGGGCGCAGCAGCGGCACGCTGCCGATGCCGCCCGCGACCACGACCACATCGGCCGGCACCTCGCCGGCATCGGTGCGCACGCCGGCCACGCGCCCACCCTGCTGCACCAGCCCCCGCACCACGGTGCCGAAACGCAGCGACACGCCAGTGCGGCCGCCGCCGTGCTGCAGCAACCGTGCCAGCGACACGCAGAAGCGGTGGCAGTCGCCCACCTCCTCGCTCGGCGTGTAGATGGCGCCGGCGATCTCGTCTCGGATGCCGGCCAGCGCAGGCTCCAGCGCGACGCAGGCGTCACGGTCCAGCGCCTGCTGCTCGCAGCCCAGGCTGGCCTGGTAATCCAGCAGCCGGCAGGCCGAGGCGAACGCCGCTTCGTCGCGGTGCACCACCAGTTTGCCGCGCCGCGCAAAATCAAAGCCGAAGCCGCTGTCCTCATGCTCGTGCTGCGCCACGAACGCCTGCAGCTGGTCGCGCGAATAGAAGCCCAGGCGCAGCAGCTTGCGTGTGGTGGCCTCGCTGGTGCTGGCATTGCAGGCGCCCATGAAGGCGGCGAGCCAGCGCCATTGCGCGGGATCGGCCACGGGGCGGAAGCGCATGGGCGAATCGCGCCGCAGCAGCCAGCCCGGCACCTTGCCAATCACGCCCGGTCCGGCCAGCGGCGCCACATAGCTGTAGCTGAGCTGCCCGCCATTGGCAAAGCTGGTTTCCTCTCCCGGGCCCTGGTGCCGTTCCAGCACTGTCACCTCATGCCCGTCCTGGGCGAGGCGCCATGCCGTTGTCATGCCGACCACTCCGGCGCCCACGATCACTACCCGCATTGCCTTCCTTGTTGCATCAAAAGATCGATGCCAGAGGGTAGAACAGCGGGGGCCGGCTTGCCCAATGCGAATACGTGCCAGAATATGTCTTCAGGCTATGGATGGCCTGTGCCTATCGTTCCAGACACCCCAAATCCCATGCGCCTGCGCCAGATCGAGGTTTTCCGCGCCGTGATGCTGACCGGCACCGTCAGCGAAGCCGCGCGCCTGCTGCACGTGTCCCAGCCCGTGGTCACGCGCGTGCTGCAGCATGCCGAGGCCTCGCTCGGCTTCCGCCTGTTCGAACGCGTGCGCGGGCGGCTGCAGCCGACGCCTGAGGCCAACGCCTTGTATGGCGATGTCGAAAGGCTATATGGCGAGATCGAGCGGGTGCGCCGCGTCTCGGAAAGCCTGCGCCACAAGGGTGCCGGACGCCTGCGCGTGGCGGCCACGCCGAGCCTGGCCAACCCGCTGCTGGTGCCGGCGGTGCGGCGCTTCTGCGCGCGCCACCCCGACACACAGGTGCAGGTGCTGACCCATCACACCGACGAGATCGTCGGCGCGCTGCTGGCCAACCAGATCGACCTGGGTTTCGCCTTCTCGCCGCCGCGCCACGAGGCCATTTCAAGCGAACCGGTGGCTAGCGGCCGCATGTTGCTGGCGGTGCCGCGCGGCCAGCCACTGCCCGCCGCGGGGCGCCGCCGCCAGGTGCCGATGCAGCGGCTGATGGATCGCCCCTTCATCGGCTATGACGACAACAGCTCGCTCGGCCTGCTGGTGCGCCAGACGCTGGCGCGGCACGCGCTGGAGCCGCGTTCGACGCTGGAGGTGCAGACGTACTCGCTGGCGCTGGCGCTGGTCGACGCCGGGCTTGGCCTGACGCTGCTGGACCAGTACACCGCGCTCAGCGCCAATCCCGGCCATTTGGCCTTGCATGACGTGGCGCCGGAGCTGCCGTTCGAGATCCAGATGCTGCGCGCCAGCCACCGCGCCGGCTCCAGCCTGGCCGACGACCTGCGCATGCAGTTCGCGCAGGCCGCGCAAGACCTGGCGGCAACGCTGCCGCAGCGGCTGGAAGCGCCGGTGGTCAGCCTGGACGCCGCATTGCCTGGCAGCGCCAGAGTGCGCACGGCGATACTGGAATGACGGCCGCGCCGGCGCCGATTTGACAGCTTCACAGGCGGTGCACCATCATCAGGTCGCCTGCACTCGCTGGCCGCAAGCGCCAGATTGCCTATGTTCGTCCTGACCCTGACCGCCCTTGTCCTGGTCAGCGCCTTCTTCTCCATCTCCGAGATCGCGCTGACCGCCGCACGCCGCACCAAGCTCCAGGTCTTGTCCGAGCGCGGCGATGGCCGCGCCACGCGCGTACTGCTGCTCAAGGAAGAGCCAGGGAATTTCTTCACCATCGTGCAGATCGGCGTCAACAGCGTCGCCATCCTCGCCGGTATCCTCGGCGAGAAGCACGTGTCGGACCTGCTGCTGGAAACGCTGTCGCCGTATATGCAGGTGGTCCACGCGCAACGCGCGGCCAATATCGGCTCGTTCCTGATCGTAACGCTGCTGTTCATCCAGTTTGCCGACCTGATCCCCAAGCGCATCGCGATGACATTTCCGGAAGCGTGCGCGCTGGCCGTGATCGACCCGATGTTGACGCTGCTGCGCGTGCTCAAGCCGCTGGTGTGGGTCTTCAACGCCGCCGCCGATGCCGCGCTGCGGCTGTTGCGCCTGCCGACCAAGCCGGTCGACCAGATCACCACCGAGGACATCGCCGCCATGGTCGATGCCGGGGCCGAGGCCGGCGTGCTGCACAAGCATGAGCTGCACCTGATCGAGAACGTGTTCGAGCTCGGCTTCAAGGGCATCACCGCAATCATGACGCCGCGGGACGACGTGGTCTGGCTGAGCCTGGACGAGCCCGCCGACAGCGTGCGGCGCAAGCTGGTGAACCAGCCGCACGCGCAATACCCGGTGTGCGCCCACGACCTTGACGACGTGCAGGGCTATATCGATTCCAAGGACATCCTGCAGTTGCTGCTTGCGGACGATACCGCCGCGGTGATCGGCAATATCGGCCGCCACCACGACAAGAACGTGCTGGTGATCCCGGACACGCTGACGCTGTCCGAGGCGCTGACGCGCTTCCGCGAGATGCACCAGAACTTTGCCGTGGTGATGAACGAGTACGGGCTGGTGGTGGGCATCGTCACGCTCGACGATATCGTCGGCGCACTGATGGGCGACATCCTCTACTCCAGCGAAGACGAGCAGATCGTGCGCCGCGACGACAGCTCGTGGCTGGTCGACGGCCTGACGCCGTTGGTGGACCTGAAGAAAGCGCTGGAACTCGATGCGCTGCCCGGCGAGGACTATGTCGACACCGCCGGCGGGCTGGTGATCTATGCGCTCAAGCGCATCCCGAAGAAATCCGAGTCGATTACCGTCGCAGGCTATCGTTTTGAAGTGCTGGACATCGACCATCACAAGATCGACCAGCTACTGGTATCGCGCCTGCCGTCGCCAGAAGAGTCTGCTGTGCAGCAGCGGTAGCCGATCCTGCCTGGCGATACTGCTCCAGCGTATCCGGCATGCGGAACCACGCCACGTAGCTGAACGCCACCACCACCGCAGCTGCGGCCACCACGCCGAGCCGCCACGGCGCCACCGCATCCCGCGGCGCCGGCACGTGCAGCGTGCGGTAGGCGGTGCCGAGCAGCGCGATCCACGCCAGGCCCAGCGCATAGCCCGCGGCCACGTCGGACAGCCAGTGCATGCCCAGGTAAAGCCGCGACACCCCGATCGCCGCCACCGCCACCACGGTCAGCGCCAGCACCGGGATGCGCACGCGCCATGGCTGGCGCAGGCACAGCAGGAACGCCAGGAAGCCGTACGTCACCATGCTGCTGGTGGCGTGGCCGCTGGGAAAGGAATACGACTCCAGCCCGCTGTAGATGCTTGCCGGCCGCACCCGCGCCATCCCCAGCTTGAGCGCCGTCACGCAGGCGCGCGCGCCAAGCAGCGCCGCGGCCCAGTACAGCGCCGTGACCCACGCGCGCCGCCACCAGAGCCATGCGAACACCGCCACGCCGACCGCCATCGAGATGCGCGCACCGCCCAGCTCTGTCACTGCGACCATGGCGATATCGAGCCAGTCGCGGCGCCATGCGCGCAGCTGCGCGAACACCAGCTGGTCGAGCTGGACCACTTCCTCGCCCTCCGCCACTTCGGCGGCCAGCCAGAACAGCGCTGCCCCGCAAGCCAGCAGCGCGGCGCCAGCCACGAGTACCAGCAACAGCTCGGCGATATCGCGTTCCAGCACGCGCAGCGTCAACGTGCTCAGCCGGCGCGGCCGATCCTGCGCGGCCACGCGCGTCGACAAGGCGCCGGCACCCAAAACGCGCATGCCGTCCAGCCAGCGCACCAGCGGGCGCAACAGCGCCACCAGCAGCGGCACCAGGCACAACAGCAACACCGTGGCGAGCGTGAACAAGCCCAGCAATCCCAGCGCCGTGCCCGGCGTCAGCCAGGCATCGGCGGCTGCGGCCACGCGCGTCTGCAGTTCAGGCACCCGCCACCCCGGTGCCGCCGATACGCGCGATATTGGCGCGCGCAGGCGCCTCGCAATCAGCGAAGGCCGGCGTCAAAAACAGTCGCGGCCGCTGCGCCAGCTCGCCGAGGAAGGCGGCGCGCCGGCGCCGGAACTCCGCCAGCAGCGCATCGCCTTGCAAGCCAGTGCGCGCGGCCAGCATGGCGCGGTTCTCGGCGAAGACATCGGCACTGTGGGCATCGAATACGTCGGGGGGCGCGGCCAGCCGGAACAGGTCGAGATCGAGCACGGTTTCCGCGCCGTCGATGGTCGGCAGATGCGTGCGGGTGTCGCGCACGATCTGCGCGGCACGATCGAGCACTGCGCGCTCCAGCGCCGGTGCAATCGTCTCGATCAAGGCCGCGGACGCCGACTCGTTGTGCTCGCATCCCGGCACATAGACGGCGTCATGGCACAGCGCCGCAAGCGCCTGCGCCGGATCCAGCGCGACGCCACGCGCGTGGGCGACATCGAACATCTGCAGGATATGGTGGCGGTCGTGATAGTGCCGGTATGGCGTGTCATGCAGCGCCAGCACATCCAGCACCGTCTTGCGCGGCAGGAAGTCGAGACAGGCCAGCGCCGCGGGCCAGTCCGGCGCGAAGCGCGGCACCTCACCCTGTAGCGTCGCCACGGGTTCGGTGAACACGTCGGCGCGGCGCACCCAAAGCAAGGCGGGGTCGCGCATCGCGCGATAGACGACTGCAGGCGCGAGGTCGGCCTCAAGGCGCCCGATGCCAACGACGGCATAGGCACCGCCCTTGTGGTGACGGTACGGCATGCCGGCAATCAGGTCGGGGTCGTCGGGCAGTTCGGCGGGGTCGCCGTGGAATTCGGCAGGCGTGGCGGGTGGCAGTGTCATCGGTGGCCTCATTCATGGCAGTCCGCTGGATCGCCATGATAGTGCACCGCCAGGCGCTGGCAGCGATGAAACCGACCGCCGGAAAAAACAAAACCGACGCTCACTTGCGTGGACGTCGGCCTGAGTTTTACTACACTGTTGTTGCCTGTCCGGTGGTCGAGACCGGGCAGCTTCTTGTCTGGCGGAGAGGGTGGGATTCGAACCCACGGTACCGTCGCCGGTACGCCTGATTTCGAGTCAGGTACATTCGACCACTCTGCCACCTCTCCGGTAACTGCTTTGCCGTGTGGCGAAACCGAGATTATAGCCACACCGTACCGGCCAGTGCAAGAGGCCGGCAACAGATTTTTTACAGCTCCGGTTCCAGGCGAGTGACGCCACCCATGTAAGGTTGCAGCGCGGTCGGCACCGTGACCGAGCCGTCGGCGTTCTGGTAGTTCTCCAGGATGGCCACCAGCGTGCGGCCCACGGCCAGGCCCGAGCCGTTGAGCGTGTGCACCAGTTCCGGCTTGCCCTGCCCTGCGCGCATGCGCGCTTGCATGCGGCGTGCCTGGAAGTCGCCCATGTTCGAGCACGAGCTGATCTCGCGGTAGGTGTTCTGCGCCGGGATCCACACTTCGAGGTCATAGGTCTTGGTGCTGCCGAAGCCCATGTCGCCCGTGCACAGCACGATGGTGCGGAACGGCAGCTCCAGCTTCTTCAGGATCGCCTCGGCGTGCCCGGTCAGCTCTTCCAGCGCGTCGAACGATTGCGCGGCCGGAACGATCTGCACCATCTCGACCTTGTCGAACTGGTGCTGGCGGATCATGCCGCGCGTGTCCTTGCCGTACGAGCCGGCCTCCGAGCGGAAGCATGGCGTATGCGCGACGAAGCGCAGCGGCAGCTTCTCGCCGGCGACGATGGCGTCGCGCACGATATTGGTCAGCGGCACCTCGGCGGTGGGGATCAGGTAGAAGTTCTCGATGCGCTCCCCCGCATTGTCGTCACCGGCGCTACCCACCTTGCGCGGCACCTTGAACAGGTCTTCCTCGAACTTGGGCAACTGGCCGGTACCGCGCATCGACGCGGCGTTGACGATGTACGGCACGTACATCTCGGTATAGCCATGTTCCCGCGTATGGGTGTCGAGCATCAGCTGCACCAGCGCGCGGTTCATGCGCGCCACGCCGCCGCGCAGCATCGAGAAGCGCGAGCCGGTCACCTTGACCGCGGTATCGAAGTCCAGGCCCAGCTTCTCGCCCACGTCGACGTGGTCGCGCACTTCAAAGTCGAACTGGCGCGGCTCGCCGACGCGGCGCACCTCGACGTTCTGGGTTTCATCGTTGCCCACCGGCACGCTTTCGTGCGGCAGGTTGGGGATCGACAGCATCAGCTCTGACAGATGCGCCTGGATCTCGTCGAGCCGCGCGGCTGAAGCCTTGAGCGTGTCGCCAATCCCGCCGACTTCGGCCATCACGGCCGAGGCGTCCTCTCCCTTGCCCTTGAGCATGCCGATCTGCTTGGACAGGCTGTTGCGGCGCGCCTGCAGTTCCTCGGTCTGGGTCTGCAGTTGCTTGCGTTCGGCCTCGAGTGCCTGGAACGCCGCCACGTCGAGTTGGAAGCCGCGCGTGGCAAGGCGTTGCGCCACGGCGTCGATGTCTTTGCGGAACAGCTGGATGTCGAGCATGTTGCTTGAGGTGAAGTGCAGGGCCAGCGACATGCCGGCGGACCCGCCATTTTACTGCACCCGCATGGACCGCATGGACCAGGAAGCGCGAACTGGCGGCGCATGACGCCGCAGTCCGGCGGAAACTACTCGCCCTTGCCCCCGTCCTTGCCGCCCTTCTCGCCGTCGTTGTTGGCTTTCTCGCGGGACTTGACCGCGCGCTGCTCACGGTGCCAGGCATCGTCCAGCTCGCGCAGGTGGCGCAGCTTCTCCGCAATCTTGCCTTCCAGCCCGCGCGGCACCGGCTGGTACCAGCCCTGCGCCTTCAGGTCGTCCGGAAAGTAATGCTCGCCAGCGGCGTAGCCTTCGGGCTCGTCATGCGCGTAGCGGTAGGCATGGCCGTAGCCAAGCTCCTTCATCAGCCTGGTCGGCGCATTGCGCAGGTGTACAGGCACCGCTCGCGACTTGTCCTTGCCGACGAAGGCGCGTGCCGCGTTGTACGCGTTGTAGCCGGCATTGGACTTGGGCGCGACCGCCAGGTAGATCAGCGCCTGCCCCAGCGCCAGCTCCCCTTCCGGCGAACCCAGCCGCTCGTAGGTCTCGGCCGCGTCCAGCGTGATGCGCGCGGCACGAGGATCGGCCAGCCCGATGTCTTCCCACGCCATGCGCACGATGCGCCGCGCCAGGTAGCGCGGATCGGCGCCGCCGTCGATCATGCGGCAGAACCAATACAGCGCGGCATCGGGGTCCGAGCCGCGCACCGACTTGTGCAGCGCGCTGATCTGGTCGTAGAAGGCATCGCCTCCCTTGTCGAAGCGGCGCAGGTTTTCCGACAGCGCGCTGCCCAGCAGCACGGTATCGATCTGCGCGGCGCCGGCGGTGCGCGCGGCGCGCGCCACGATCTCGATATTGTTCAGCAGCTTGCGCCCGTCGCCGTCGGCCGATGCCACGATCAGCTGCAGTGCCTCGTCCTGCCAGCTCAGTTCGCCCTGTTTGCCGCCCAGTTCTTCAGTGGCGCGCAGGGCCAGCTGGGTCAGTTCGGCATCGTCCAGGCTCTTGAGTACATAGACCGCCGCGCGCGACAGCAACGCGCCGTTGACCTCGAAGGAAGGATTCTCGGTGGTCGCGCCGATGAAGGTGAACAGCCCGCTCTCGACGTGCGGCAGGAAGGCATCCTGCTGGCTCTTGTTGAAGCGGTGCACCTCGTCGACGAACACCAGCGTGCGCCGCCCGTGCGCGCGGAACTGCTCGGCGCGTTCCACCGCCTCGCGGATGTCCTTGACGCCCGACAGCACCGCCGACAGCGCGATGAACTCGGCGTCGAACGCATCGGCCATCAGCCGCGCCAGGGTGGTCTTGCCCACGCCGGGCGGGCCCCACAGGATCATCGAATGCGGCTCGCCCGACTCGAACGCCACGCGCAGCGGCTTGCCCGGGCCCAGCAGGTGCTGCTGCCCGATTACCTCGTCGATGGTGCGCGGGCGCAGGCGTTCGGCCAGCGGTTGTCGGGAACGGTCAGGGGTATCGGAGAACAGCGAGTCCGCCACGTCATCAAACCTTGCGATTGCAGAACGCCACAGTGTAGACCATCGGCGTCCCGCGCTCAGGTGCCGGGCCGGGTGCCGGGCTAGGCGGCAAACGCGACCACGTCCTCGATCTCGACGCGGATGCCGATGCGCTCGCCCACCGCGTGGTTGTGGTGCGAGGGCACCAGCGCCAGCACCCGGCCGCCGCTGGCCAGCCGCAGCGTGTACAGGATCTCGGCGCCCCGGAAGGCCTTGTGCACCACCTCCGCCTGCATCGGGCTGGCGTCGTCGTGGACGATGTCGTCAGGACGCACCAGCACGTCGACAGCGGCATCCGCGGGCAGCTGCAGGGGCACCGCCGGGTGCAGCATGCCCAGCTCCACTTCTATCCGCGCATCGCCGCGCAGGTGCCCCGGCATCAGCACCCCCTGGCCGATAAAGCCGGCGACGAAACGCGACGCCGGGCGGTGGTACAACTCGTGCGCACTGCCCCACTGCTCGATCACGCCGTCATGCATCACGCCGATCTCGTCAGCCATGGCAAAGGCCTCGTACTGGTCATGCGTGACCAGGATCGCGGTGGTGCCCTGCGCCTTCAGGATCGCGCGCACTTCCAGGCTCAGGCGCTCGCGCAAATCGACATCCAGGTTGGAGAACGGCTCGTCAAGCAGCAGCAACTCGGGCCGCGGCGCCAGTGCGCGCGCCAGCGCCACGCGCTGCTGCTGGCCGCCGGACAGCTCGTGCGGATACTTTTGCCCCGAACCGGCAAGCCCGACCAACTGCAGCACCTCTTCCACCCGCGCCGCACGCTCGGCGCGGCCGGCGCGGGTCAGCCCGAAGCCGACGTTGGCGGCCACGTCCAGGTGCGGGAACAGCGCGTAGTCCTGGAACACCATGCCGATGCGGCGCTGCTCCGGCGGCACCAGCGCGCCCGACGACGACACGGTCTGCCCGTCCAGCACGATGCGGCCGTCCTGCAACGGCTCGAAGCCGGCGATGGCGCGCAGCACGGTGGTCTTGCCGCAGCCGCTGGGGCCCAGCAAGCAGGCGATATTGCCCCGCGCCAGCGCAAACGACAGGCCCTTGACCACCGCGTGCCGGCCGAAGGCATGCCGGATACGGTCGACCTCGATGACAGCGGCGTCGGCGGCGTCGGCGGCGGTCTCGTGGGTGCCGCTGCGCGCCATCGGCCGCGCGCGTGCCTGGGCTCCGGGTAATCGGGAATAGGAATCGGTCCGCATGTGCGCATTATAGGGACGTGGCGCCGCGCCGCGGGTCGTCTCGTACGGCATTGCTAGAATGCGGCAGCCCGCGTGCCGCGCCGGCACCACATTGTCCGGGCGCGCTTCCATCAAATCCACCGCATGCTCCTGCCCAGCCGCCGCCGCTTCCATCCCCTGACCCTGGCCACGCTCGCGATGGCGCTGCTGATCGCCGTACCCGTGCTGGTGGTCGCCTCGGCCGTGCTTCTGCCCGCCGGCGAGACCTGGCGCCACCTGATCGACACGGTGCTGGCAGAGTACGTGCTCAATACCATCTGGCTGCTGCTTGGCGTGGCCGCGGGCGTGCTGCTGCTCGGCGTGACCACGGCATGGCTGGTCTCGACCTACCGCTTCCCGGGCCATGCCGTGATGGAATGGGCGTTGGTGCTGCCGATGGCAATGCCGGCCTATGTGATCGCCTACGCCTACACCGATGCGCTGCAATTCGCCGGGCCGGTGCAAGGCTGGCTGCGCGAGCTGACCGGGTGGAAGGCGCGCGACTACTGGTTCCCGGACATCCGCTCGATGGGCGGCGCCATCGCCCTGTTCTCGCTGGTGCTGTATCCCTACGTCTACCTGACGGCGCGCGCCGCCTTCCTGCAGCAGACACAGAACACGATTGAAGCCGCGCGCCTGCTCGGCCACGGCACCTGGAGCCGGCTCTGGCGCGTGGTGCTGCCGCTGGCCCGGCCCGGCATCGTCGCCGGCACCGCGCTGGCGATGATGGAAACGCTGGCCGACTTCGGCACCGTGGCGTACTTTGCCATCCCCACGTTTTCCACCGGCATCTACCGGGCGTGGTTCTCGCTCGGCGACAAGAATGCGGCGGCGCAGCTGTCGGCATGCATGCTGCTGTTCGTCGCCGCAATCCTGCTGATGGAGCGCGCCAGCCGCGGCCGCGCGCAGGTCTACGGCAACCAGCGCCGCGCCGCGGCATGGACGCTCGGCGGCACCCGCGGCTGGCTCGCGCTGGCGGTCTGCGCCGTGCCGGTGCTGCTGGGCTTCCTGGTGCCGGCGCTGATGTTGTGCCGCATGGCTTTCACCGACGGCGATGCCCAGCTTGGCCCGCGCTTTGTCGGGCTGGTGCGCAACAGTTTCCTGCTGGCCAGCGCGACGGCGCTGGCGGCCGTGCTGGTGGCACTGGCAATCGGCTACGCCGGACGCGCCGCGAACGGCCGGCGCGGCTGGCTGGTGCGCGGCATGACGCGGCTTTGCGGCATGGGCTATGCGCTGCCCGGCTCGGTCATCGCCGTGGGCGTGCTGGTGCCGGTGGCGCGCTTCGACAACGCGCTGTCGGCGTGGCTGCAGCAGCAGTTTGGGCTGTCGGTCGGATTGCTGCTGACCGGCGGCATCGCGGCGCTGGTGTATGCCCTGCTGGTGCGTTTCCTGGGCGTGGCGCTGCAGACGGTCAATGCCGGCCTGGGCAAGATCACGCCAAGCATGGACGCCGCCGCGCGCAGCCTCGGCCACGGCCCCGGCGCCACGCTGCGGCGCGTGCATGTCCCGATGCTGCGCGGCAGCCTGCTGACGGCGGCGCTGATCGTCTTTGTCGATGTGATGAAGGAACTGCCGGCCACCTTCGTGATGCGGCCGTTCAACTTCGATACGCTGGCCGTACAGGCCTACAACCTTGCCGCGGACGAACGCCTGACCGAAGCCGCGACCGCGTCGCTGGTGATCGTCGCCGTCGGCCTGCTGCCGGTGATCATGCTGTCGCGCACGATCCGGCGCGAGGCGCAGCGCTGAGCCGCCCGCCGGCCCGCTCAAGTCCCGCCGTGCCGCGCCGATAGCCTTTTATGGCCCGGCGCTCGCCCGGGGAAAAAAACAGCGGCACGCCGGGCCTTTCGGCGCCTGCCGCCGGAACGCATGACGGGGGCGTATGCTGCGATACCACATCCTGTTGTTCAAGCTGAACCGGCTGGTCAACCGCAACACGCTGAGTGGCGTGGAAGAAATCTCGCTGGCGGGACAACTGGCCGAGATGATCGAATCCGCCGATACCGCGGCGCGCATCATTGACGACCTTGCCGACCACGCCAACCCGCAGGTGCGCCGCATCGCGCTGAATGCGGTCCGCCGCGGGCGCCAGTTCACCTCACCCAATCTGCAACCCGCGCTGGTACGCCGCATGGCGGATGTCGAAGCGGCAGTGCGCCATGATGCGGTGTGGATCGTGCAGGAAACGCGCATGGACGGCGCCGAACTGCGCGCGGCGCTGCGCCGGCTGGCGGGCAAGGTGCAGTTGCCATGGGACGCGGAGCGTGCCCGCGCCAATCCCGGCGACACGGCGCTGTCCGCGCAGGTGCGCGCCCGCATGGCGCTGGACAAGCTGCTGGAAAAGAGTGCGGCGGAGCGCAACCAGGCGCTGGCCGCAATGGCGCTGGGAACGGTGGGGGACCAACCCTATGCGGAAGGCACGGTCGGCCACAAGGGCCTGCTGCAACGCGCGCTGATCCGGCGCCAGGCCGGGCGGCGGCTCGACAGCAGCGTCAAGCTGACGTTCCGCAAGGTCGAGCCGGCCGAGGTGAAGGGAAACAAGCGGTTCCTGCTTTGATGTGGAACCTGATGCGGAACCGGCCGGCGACCCTCGTGCAGGGACGGCCGGCCTGACCTGCGGCTTACTTGAAGCCCGCGCGATCCAGCAGCTTCTGCGCCTGCGGCTGATACTTGCCCAGTTCGGCCACGTTGATGCTGTCGGCCTTGAACTCGCCCAGTGAATCGAGCGCCGGATTGCTGACCTTCACGCCCTGCACCACCGGCCATTCGTTGTTGCCGTCGGCAAAGTAGCGTTGCGCTTCGTCGCTGGCCAGGTACTCCAGGAACTTGACCGCCGCCTCCTTGTTCGGCGCGTGCTTCAGCATGCCGCCGCCGGAGATGTTCATGTGCACGCCCTGGCTTTTCTGGTTGGGCCACACCACGCCAAGCTTGTCGGCCACGGCCTTGTCTTCCGGCTTGGTCGATTTCAGCAGGCGCGCGATGTAGTAGGTGTTGGAGATCGCCACGTCGCACTCGCCCGCGGCCACGGCCTTGAGCTGGTCGGTATCGCCGCCCTTGGGCACGCGCGCCAGGTTGGCGGCCACGCCGCGCGCCCACTGCTCGGTGCGCGCCTCGCCGTCGTGCGCGATCAGGCTGGACACCAGCGACAGGTTGTAGACGTGCCCGCTGGAACGCGTGCACACCTTGCCCTTCCACTTGGGATCTGCCAGGTCTTCGTAGGTGGCGATGTCGCCGGCCTTGACCGCGGTCTTGTTGTACGCGATCACGCGGCCGCGCGCCGAGAAGCCAAACCACTCCCCGCTCGGGTCGCGATAGTTGGCGGGGATGCGCGATTCCAGCACCCTGGACTTGACCGGCGCGAACACGCCGGCCTGCTGGGCCCGCCACAGCCGGCCGATATCGACGGTGATAAAGACGTCCGCCGGGCTGTTGGCGCCTTCGTTGCGGATGCGCTCCAGCAGCGGATCTTCCTGGCCTTCGATGCGGTTGATCTTGATGCCGGTCTGCTTGGTGAAGTTGGCGTACAGCGCCTCGTCCGTCTGGTAGTGCCGTGCGGTATAGAGGTTCAGCACCTTTTCCTGCGCCGCGACCGCGAGCGGCAGCGTCAGCAGGGCCAGCGCCGCGACACGCGGCAGCAAGGTTCGGATAGTGGTCTTCACGCGGATGGCTCCCCAGCATGGGTGGGCAGTCGCCAGCATCCGGGACACCCGGGACTGCCCGGTTATTGGATTCCGGACAGCCAGAAACAATATTGATTCTTGTTCAGGCGGTCAAATTACATTTTTGTCATGTTGGTCGCCGTTGAGAGATCAATCATTGCGCGCCCGAACCCATGCGAAGTGGCTTGCACATCGCCTCAGCCGCGCCGCACCCACGCGACCTTGCCAGCCTTGATGCCGAGCGTCCGACGCTGAGGGTTGTAGTCCATCGTGCCCGGAAACTGCTGCCCGTCGCGTTCGCCAAGCCGCCACGCGCAGCCTTGCAGCAAGCCGGCGGCTTCGGCCTCGCTCTTGCCCACCAGCGCGTCGTCGGCAACCTTGTCGGCGGCACAGCCGGCCGGGGTGCCCCGCGCGCCTTGCGGTCCTGGCATTGGTGCCGGCTCGTTGGGCTGCGTCGCGCAGCCGGCCGCCACCGCAGCCACCGCGGCAATCCAGGGAAGCAGCCGGGCACGTGACGTCATCCGCTTCGCAGTCATTCAGTTCTCCTGCCAGGTATGTCAAGTAAGAGCATTCTGGGACACATGACGGACAGCAGCGTTCAGTTTCTTTTCACGGATCTGAAGCTTTTGCCGGATTGCCAGGCGAAGCATTTGCCCGGCATTGAGGATCGCCGCAAGAGCATGGGGTTCAGCCCTTGGCCCGTTGGGCCAGCGTCTTCATCGCGTCGGCCGGCAACGGGCCGTGACACGTCCGTTCGCCGCCTGACTCGCTGACGACGAGCCAGACCTGCTCGGGCGTGCCCCTGGGATACAGCAGCCAGGCGGGGCCGCGCGCGTTGCTGCTGGGCGGCAGGTCTTCCAGCACGCCGGTGCTGGCGGACTGCAGCATGACCGCGCATTCCGATGCCGCCACGCGCGTGGATTTCAGGAACGCCGCGTTGCCGAGCACTTCGGGCAACGCCGTGTCCGGCGCGCGCAGGAAGGAATCGACATCGAACTTGCTGGCACCGCCTCCGGTGCTGGCGCAAGCCGCCAGCGCCAGCACGCCGGCACCGGCCAGGATCGCTGCGCCGGAACGGCCGCGGACAGCGACGATGCGAGCGGCCATGGCTGAGTTGGCGATCATGGCGGGCCTCATTGCTTCATCACATCGGCGCCCTTGGGCACCGTGAACCGGAAGGCATCGGCCGCCAGCGGCGGGTTCTTCTGTATGTTCGCGAAGGTCAGCAAAGTGGTATTGCCGAAGGCGTCGCGCAACTCCATCGCTTCAAGGTTGCCGCCCTTGAAGCCAATGCCGATGCGCTCAAACTGAGTGTCCTTGGCCTTGGGCGTCAGTTCCAGCCATTCCACGCCATCGCGGGTCGGGCCGTTCTTGATGGCGAAGTTCTTTTCCAGGTCGTTGCTGCCGAACAGGATCGCCGCGGGACTGGAGCCCAGCGAGGCGTCGAGCTTGCGCTCGGTGACCTGGTTCAGGTCCTTGTCGTAGATGTACAGGGTCTGGCCATCGGCCTGCAGAAGTTGCTCGTAGGGCTTGGTATAGCGCCAGGTGAACTTGCCCGGGCGCGAAAACACAAAGGTGCCGCTGGAGTTGCCGGTCACCTTGACGTTGGCGCCCTGCCCCTTGACCTGGCGCTGCGTGAATTCGCCGCGCGCGCTCTTCACACCGGTGACGAAGCTCTGCAACTGGTCGGTGGCCGCGGCATGGGCCGGCGCCTGGATGGCAAACATCGCCAGCGCGGCGCAGGCCGACACGAGGATGCGGTTGCGCATGATCTGGATCCTGGTAGTTATCGAATGCGTTGCCACGATGCGGCGCCTGCTCAGGCAGTCCGCTGCACGGTCAACGTGTCTTGTTAGAGCCGGCAGCTGGTACAGGATTCCGTGCCGCCCGTGCTTCGCGGGTAACCGGATATTACGCCGGGCAATCCGCGGCCAGCCGGGCTGCCCGGCTGCGCTCAATCATCATCCCGCGCAGCCGCGCCACCGCCCTGCACCAGGATGTCGCGGTTGCCATTGCCCGACATGGCCGACACCAGCCCGGCCTTCTCCATATCTTCCAGCAGCCGCGCGGCGCGGTTGTAGCCGATGCGCAGGTGGCGCTGCACCAGCGAGATTGACGCGCGTCGGTTCTTCAGCACCACTTCCACGGCCTGGTCATACAGCGGATCAGCCTCGCCGCCGCCACCGCCGATACCTGCGCCGCCGCCAAGGCCATCGCCGCCGCCGTCGTCCGTGAGGCCGCCTTCGAGGATGCCTTCGATGTAGTTGGCCTCCCCGCCTTCCTTCAGCTTTTCCACCACGCGGTGGACTTCATCGTCCGAGACAAAGGCGCCATGCACCCGCACCGGCAGGCCGGTGCCCGGCGCCAGGTAGAGCATGTCGCCCATGCCCAGTAGCGTCTCCGCGCCCTGCTGGTCGAGGATGGTGCGCGAGTCGATCTTGCTGCTGACCTGGAAGGCGATGCGGGTCGGCACGTTGGCCTTGATCAGGCCGGTGATCACGTCCACCGAAGGGCGCTGCGTGGCCAGCACCAGATGCAGGCCGGCGGCGCGCGCCTTCTGCGCGATGCGCGCAATCAACTCTTCCACCTTCTTGCCGACCACCATCATCAGGTCGGCCAGCTCGTCGATGACGATGACGATGGTGGGCAGCTTGTCCAGCGGCTCCGGCGCGTCCGGGGTCAGGCTGAACGGGTTCGGGATCTTCTCTTCCCTGGCCGCGGCCTCATCGATTTTCTTGTTGTAGCCCGCCAGGTTGCGCACGCCCAGCTTGCTCATCAGCTTGTAGCGCCGCTCCATCTCGCCGACCGCCCAGTTCAGCGCGTTACCGGCCTGGCGCATGTCGGTCACTACCGGGCACAGCAGGTGCGGGATGCCCTCGTAGACACTCATTTCGAGCATCTTGGGGTCGATCAGGATCAGGCGCACGTTGTCCGGCTTGGCCTTGTACAGCAGCGACAGGATCATCGCGTTGATGCCCACCGACTTGCCCGAGCCCGTGGTGCCCGCGACCATGCAGTGCGGCATCTTGGCCAGGTCCGCCACCATCGGCTTGCCGGCGATATCCTTGCCCAGCGCCATGGTCAGGCTGGAAACGCTCTCGTTGTAGATCTGCGAGCCCAGGATTTCCGACAGCCGCACGGTCTGGCGCTTCGGGTTGGGCAGTTCCAGCCCCATGTAATTCTTGCCGGGGATGGTCTCGACCACGCGGATCGACACCAGCGACAGCGAACGCGCCAGGTCGCGCGCCAGGTTGACCACCTGGCTGCCCTTGACGCCGGTGGCCGGCTCGATCTCGTAGCGCGTGATGACCGGCCCCGGGTAGGCTGCCACCACCTTGACCTCCACGCCAAAGTCCTTGAGCTTCTTCTCGATCAGGCGCGAGGTGAATTCCAGCGTCTCGGCGCTGACCGTTTCCTGGTGCGGCGGGATCGGGTCGAGCAGAGACAGCGGCGGCAGGTCCGAATCCTGGATGTCGGCGAACAGCGGCTGCTGCTTCTCGCGTTCCACGCGTTCATGCTTGGGCACCGCCTGCGGCCGCACGATCTGAACCGGCGGCGCCTCCTCGATGCGCACGCGCTGCACCTCGACGGTTTCCTTGCGCTCGACCTTGGCGGCCTCGCCGATGATGCGGTCCTGCTTGCTCTCGCGGCGTGCCTTGAAGCCCAGGAACATGGTCTCGACGAAACCGCCGATATGCTCGGCCACCGACAGCCACGAGAAGTGGAAGAACAGCGACAGCCCGATCGCGAACAGCATCAGCAGCAGCAGCGTCGCCCCGGTGAAGCCCAGCGCCACCTGCATCCAGCCGCCCAGCGTGTCGCCCAGCACCCCGCCCGGCGCGCGCGGCAGCGCGGCGCGCAGCGGGTACATCCGGATCGCCTCCAGCCCCATGCTGGACAGCAGCGTCAGGACGAAGCCGATCCAGCTCACCGCCACGCCCTGGCGATGGTCCTCGCGCTCGGGCAACTCGGCCGTCAGCGTGCGCCAGCCGCGCCAGCAGCGCCGCACCAGCAGCACCGCCCACCAGTAGGCCGAGAAGCCGAAGATAAAGAACAGCACGTCGGCAATCCAGGCGCCGACACGGCCGCCCAGGTTATGGATATCGGCGACCTGGTTCGCATGCGACCAGCCGGGGTCGGTCTTGCTGTAGCTGGCCAGCACGCACAGGAAGCCCAGCGTGACGGCCAGCAGCAGGAACCAGCGCACCTCGCCCAGCAGTTTGCCGATGCGGGATGGCAAGGCTGACGGATCGGTGCGGGTGGTCGTGGTAGCTCGGGCCATGCCTGGATAGGACTCTTTAAGGTGATTCCGGATGCGTTTGGCGCCGCCATCGGACTAAGTCAGCGCTGACTAACCAGGTGACTGACGGGCATCGTGGCGGCCATTTTAACGTGGGCGACAGCTATCGCACCCATTGGAATTTGCAACAGTGGGCAAATGCGGCTCCTCTTATAATGTCGCTTTCGAGCAATGCCGGTGGGCATCATGCCGCACCGGCCACAGGAACGCATCATGGCAAAACACGCAAAAGTGCTGATTCTCGGTTCTGGTCCCGCCGGCTATACCGCCGCGGTCTACGCGGCCCGCGCCAACCTGCAGCCGGTGCTGATCACCGGCCTGGCCCAGGGCGGACAGCTGATGACCACCACGGACGTCGAGAACTGGCCGGGCGATGCCAAGGGCGTCCAGGGTCCCGAACTGATGCAGCGCCTGCTGGCGCATGCCGAAGAGTTCAAGACCGAAATCATCTTCGATCACATCCACACCGCCAAACTGGTGGACCAAAACGGCAAGCCGGCCCGCCCCTTCACAATGATCGGCGACGCCGGCGAATACACCTGCGACGCCCTCGTCATCGCCACCGGCGCCTCGGCCCAATACCTGGGCCTGCCGTCGGAAGAGTCCTTCATGGGCCGCGGCGTGTCGGCCTGCGCCACCTGCGACGGCTTCTTCTACAAGAACCAGGAAGTCGCCGTGGTCGGCGGCGGCAACACCGCCGTGGAAGAAGCGCTGTACCTGTCGCACATCGCCAGCAAGGTCACTGTGATCCACCGCCGCGACAGTTTCCGCGCCGAGCCGATCCTGGTCGACCGCCTGCTCCAGCGCGAAAAGGAAGGCCGCATTGAAATCCGCTACGACAACGTACTGGACGAAGTGCTGGGCGACGATTCCGGCGTGACCGGCATCCGCATCCGCAACGCCAGGACCAGCCAGACCGAAGAGCTGAAGCTGGCGGGCGTGTTCATCGCCATCGGCCACAAGCCCAATACCGACCTGTTCGCCGGCCAGCTGGAGATGAAGAACGGCTACCTCGTGACCAAGTCGGGCCTGCAGGGCGACGCCACCGCCACCAGCGTGCCGGGCGTGTTCGCCGCCGGCGATGTGCAGGACCACGTCTACCGCCAGGCGATCACCAGCGCCGGCACCGGCTGCATGGCCGCGCTGGATGCACAGCGTTTTGTCGAAGCCCTGAAGTAAGCGCAAGCCCTCCTGGACCGGCCCGCCGCGGCCGGTTCATCCCCCTCCCCTCAGCCTCCCCCGGCTGCCCTGCCCCAGTCGATATAATCCCGGCGAGCACCCGGAGACTTTTCATGACGCACGGCGCCCGCAAACCCGACCGACCGACCCAGCGCTTCGGCCTGAACGACCTGTCCCGCCTGCGCGACAACCTCAAGGCCGATGCCGAGCGGCGCGAAGCCGAGCGCCTGGCCGCCGAGCAGGCGGCGCAGCGTGCCCGCGAAGAGGCCGAGGTGTTTCGCGCCAGCGTGGGCCAGGTCAGCCAGCTGCGCGACCGCAACCGCGCCCACCACCCGGCCAGCAAGCCCGCGCCCGTACCGGTGCAATCGCAGCGCAACGATCAGGCCGTGCTGCAAGCCTCGCTGTCCGATGAGTTCGACGTCGAAAGCCTGCTGGAGACCGACGAGACCCTGTCGTTCCGCCGGCCCGGCATCGGCATGGACGTGATCCGCAAGCTGCGCCGCGGCGAATGGGTGCCACAGGACAAGGTCGACCTGCACGGGCTGCGCAGCGACGAGGCCCGCGAGGCGCTGGCCGAGTTCCTGCGCCGCTCCGTGCGCAACGGGGTGCGCTGCGTGCGCGTGATCCACGGCAAGGGCCTGGGCTCGCCTGACAAGCTGCCGGTGCTCAAGGGCAAGGTGCGCAGCTGGCTGGTGCAGAAGGAGGAAGTGCTCGCCTTCGTGCAGGCGCGCGAGGCCGAAGGCGGCGCCGGCGCGCTGATGGTGCTGCTGCGCCAGCCGAAGCCCTGATGCGCCGGGCCTGACCAGCGCCCCGGATGCATCTCCCGCTCGAATTGCTGATGGGGCGGCTGCCCCTGATCCTCCATATCATGGAGGTCATCGGCGTGCTCGCCTTCGCGGTGTCGGGCGTGGTCGACGCGCGCAAGCAGCGGCTCGACGTGGTGGGCACCTTCGTGGTGGCATTCGCCACGGCCTTTGGCGGCGGCACGCTGCGCGACGTGCTGCTGGACCGGCGCCCGTTCTACTGGGTCGACCATGAAGGCTATGTGCTGCTGATCTTCGCGATGTCGTTCGGCGCGTCGTTCGTGCTGCGCGTGGTCAGCCGCGTGGCGTCGGACCGGGCCATGATCGTTGCCGACGCAATCGGGTTGGGACTGTTCTCGGTCACCGGCGCCTCGCTGGCGCTGGTAGCGCAGATGACGCCGACCGTGGCGGTGATGATGGGCATCATCTCGTCGGTGTTCGGCGGCGTGGTGCGCGACGTGCTGTGCAACGAAGTACCGATGATCCTGCGCGACCGCTCGCCCTACGCCACCTGCTCCTTTGTCGGCTGCTGGATCTACGTCGGCCTGACCTGGCTCGAGGTGCAGCAGGAGGCGGCGCTGATGACCGGCGCGCTGGCGATCATCGCGATGCGGCTGGTGTCGGTGCGCTACGGCTGGAAACTGCCGAGCTGAACCAGCATCCACGCAGGACAAATCCCAAGACGAAAAACGCCGCCCGGTTGGGCGGCGTTCTTGCATTTGCAGCCGGCGGTTCAGACCGCGGCTTCGTCCTGCTCGCCGGTGCGAATGCGGATCACGCGTTCGATCTCGGTCACGAAGATCTTGCCGTCGCCGATCTTGCCGGTATGCGCGGCCTTGACGATGGCGTCAAGCACGGTGTCCAGCTGGTTCTCGGCCACCACCACCTCGATCTTGATCTTGGGGAGGAAATCGACGACGTATTCGGCGCCGCGGTAGAGCTCGGTATGCCCTTTCTGGCGGCCAAATCCCTTCACCTCGGTCACCGTCAGCCCGGTCACGCCAACGTCAGCAAGGGCTTCCCGCACCTCGTCGAGCTTGAACGGTTTGATGATGGCGGTAATCTGCTTCATGACTGGCCCCTGGTTATCGTTTGTTCACGCGCCTGGCGGCGCACCGCCGCGGACGCGGCGCTCTCCGGCTGGCATTTTAACAGCCATTGGCGCCATGCATTCCCCGCAATCCCGCGCCCGGCGCGGCCGGAACGTTGGACAGCACGCATCGCGGGGCGGCGCGACGCCGTTTGGATGCCGTTTGCGCCTGTGGACAACCCTGTGGACAGCCACCGGGAAATCCTGTGCGGAGCCTGTGCAAACCCTTTGCACATCATCACGCCGCGTTGAGGACGCGGGGCCGATAGTCCTGAGGCGTCACATCGATCCGGCGCAAGCAGGCGCGCCAGAGGTTGGGATCGCCAAAGCCGGTCCGCGCGGCCAGGCCATCAATCCGGCACCTTCTCCAGGTCCGCCAGCCACACCGCCGATTCCGAATCGCTCGGCGCGCGCCAGTCGCCGCGCGGCGACAGCGAACCGCCCGACCCGACCTTGGGCGCGTTCGGGATGCAGGAACGCTTGAACTGGCTGGTCCGGAAGAAGCGGTCGAGGAAGATCGCGAGGTTGCGCTTGATTTCCGGCAGCCCGTACTGGTTGCGCGCCACCTCCGGCCCGTACGGCCACACCCCGCGCTCGCGGTCGCCCCAGGCGTGCTGGGCCAGGAAGGCGATCTTGGACGGCGTGAAGCCGAAGCGCAGCGTGTAATAGAGATTGAAATCCTGCAGCTCGTACGGCCCGATGGCGCTTTCGGTCTTCTGCTCGGGGCCATGGTTGCTGTCGCCGGGCACCAGCTCGGGACTGATGTCGGTGTCCAGCACCGCCAGCAGCACGTCCGCCCCGCCCTCGCCGATCTGACCCGTCTCGGCAACCCAGCGCACCAGGTGCGAGATCAGCGTCTTGGGCACGCTGGCGTTGACGTTGTAGTGCGACATGTGATCGCCCACGCCATAGGTGCACCAGCCCAGCGCCAGCTCGCTCAGGTCGCCGGTGCCGATGACGATGGCTCCCTGGAAGTTCGCCAGCCGGAACAGGTGGTTGGTACGCTCGCCAGCCTGCACGTTTTCGAAGGTCACGTCATAGACCTTCTCGCCGGCGGCGTACGGGTGCCCCAGGTCCTTCAGCATCGCCAGGCAGCTGGGCCGGATATCGATCTCGGTGGCGCTGCAGCCCACCACCTGCATCAGCTTGCGCGCCTGGTCCAGCGTGCGGTCGCTGGTGGCGAAGCCGGGCATGGTGTAAGCCAGGATATTGGCGCGCGGCAGCCCCAGGCGGTCCATCGCCTTGGCGCAGACCAGCAGCGCATGCGTGGAGTCGAGCCCGCCGGACACACCGATCACCACCTTGCTGATCTTGCTGGCCGACAGCCGCTGCACCAGTGCCTGCACCTGGATGTTGTAGACCTCCATGCAGCGCTCGTCGCGCTGGCGCGGATCGGCCGGCACGTACGGGAAGCGCGCCACGTTGCGTGCCAGCGGCAGCGACTTGTCGCGCGGCAGGTCGAGCGCGAAGGTGACCACGCGGAACGCTTCCACCTCGGCCTTGTGCCGGCGCACCGAATGGCCGAAAGTGACCTGGTGCATGCGCTCGCGCGACAGGCGTTCGACATCGACATCGGCGAACAGCAGATGCGAGTCGTCGGAGAAACGCTCGGATTCGGCCAGCATTTCGCCGTTCTCGTAGATCAGCGCCTGCCCGTCCCAGGCCAGGTCGGTCGACGACTCGCCCTTGCCGGCCGAGGTGTACAGGTACGCCGCCAGGCAGCGCGCCGACTGCTGCGACACCAGCTGGTGCCGGTAGCCCGATTTGCCGATCACGATGTTCGATGCCGATAGGTTCACCAGCACGGTCGCGCCGGCCATCGCGGCGAACGACGACGGCGGCACCGGCACCCACACGTCTTCGCAGATCTCGGCGTGGAAACGGAAGAAGGGCAGGCCCTCGATATCGAACAGCAGCCCGGCGCCGAACGGCACGTCCTGGCCCAGCAGCCGCACGCTGTCGGCCGTGGCGCAGTCGGCCGCACTGAACTGGCGCCCTTCATAGAATTCCCAGTAATTGGGCAGGAACGACTTGGGCACTACACCTTGCACACGGCCAGCGGCCACCACCACCGCGCAGTTGAACAACTGGTGCTGCACGCGCAGCGGCATGCCCACCACCAGCGCCAGCGGCAGCTTGCGCGAAGCTTCGACGATGGTGCCGAGCGCGGCCTCGCACGCATCGAGCAGGGTGCGCTGGTGGAACAGGTCGTCGCAGGTATAGGCCGACAGGCCCAGCTCAGGGAATGCGGCCAATACCGCGCCGCGCTGCGCGGCCTGCGTGGCCAGCACCAGCGTCTCGCGCGCATTGAAAGCGGGGTCGGCCACGCGGCAGACCGGCACGCCGACCGCCACGCGGGCGAAGCCGTGGGAATAGAGGTTGAAAAATGGAGTCTTCATATCGGGCCCTGGGGTATCGCAGGCATGGGGCGGATCATCCGCGCCTGAACCTGGGGGAGGTGACGCATATGCGCCATTCTACGTCGCTGCCCGGTGCCGCGCCGCCGGTGCCGCGCCGCAACGCCTCCACGCCGTTTCCGGTAGACTCAGGCCACCATGCGCCCGCGCGCGGCGCTCCCGTTCCCATCCCTTCAGCTACAGCCCATGCAGTCGGATTCCGGCGACACGGCGGCCACAGGCAGCCGCGCAGACGACCAGAAAGCCAGCCAGGCGGACACTCCGGACTACCAGACGCGCATCGTCTCCGACCTGGCCGAGATCGACCCGGCCGTCTGGGACGCGCTGCTGGCGCGCCAGCCCGAACCGACGCCCTTCTTGCGCCACGCCTTCCTGCATGCCTTGCATGCCAGCGGCAGCGCATGCGCCGAGACCGGCTGGCATCCGCGCATCCTGACGTTGTGGGCGGGCGACCGGCTGGCCGCGGCGATGCCGCTCTATGCCAAAGCGCATTCGTATGGCGAGTACGTGTTCGACTGGGCCTGGGCCGATGCCTATGCCCGGCATGGCATCGACTACTACCCCAAATGGCTGTCGGCGATCCCGTTCACGCCGGTGCGCGGCGCACGGCTGGTCGCCGAAAACGCGCAAGCGCGCCGGCTGCTGGTGAAAGTGGCGCTGGCCCTTGCGGCGGAAAGCGGCATGTCGTCGCTGCATATCCTCTTTCCCGACGAGGCCGAAGCCGCGCTGATGCAGCAGGCCGGCATGCTGATGCGGCACGGCGTGCAGTTCCACTGGACCAATGGCGGCGAAGGCGGCAGCAAACCGTACGTCGATTTCGACGACTTCCTTGCCACGCTGTCGCAGAAGAAGCGCAAGAACATCCGCGCCGAGCGGCGCCAGGTGGCGCAGGCCGGCATCAGCTTCCGCCACTTGCGCGGCCACGAGATCGATGAAAAGGCATGGCGCTTCTTCAACCGCTGCTATCGCCAGACCTATAGCGAGCACCATTCCACGCCCTACCTGAACCTGGATTTCTTCCGGCGCATCGGCGCGGCGATGCCGCAGCACCTGCTGCTGGTGGTGGCCGAGCGCGCGGGCCAGCCGATCGCTTCGTCGCTGCTGGTCTACGACGAGGCGCCGCAGGTCAGCACGCTGTACGGCCGCTACTGGGGCGCGCTCGAATACCACCCCTGCCTGCACTTCGAGACCGCGTATTACCAACCGCTGGAGTTCTGCATCACCCGCGGCATCCGCACCTTCGAAGGCGGCGCGCAGGGCGAGCACAAGATGGCGCGGGGCTTCCTGCCGGTGGCCACGCGCTCGGCGCACTGGCTGGCGCATCCCGACTTTGCCGATGCCGTGGAGCGTTTCCTCGCGCGCGAGCGCCACGGCATCGACGCTTACCTCGACGAACTGGGCGAACGCAATCCCTTCACCCGTTCCTGAACCGCCGTGGCGCTCAGCGCCACATGCGCCGCAGCGTGTTGTCGCCCAGCATGTAGTGGTGGAACAGAGAAGCCATCGCATGCAGGCCGATGACCAGGTAGAACGCGGTCCCCAGCGTTTCGTGGATGGCCTTGACCGTGTCCTTCAGCGCGGGGTCCGCCGCCACCAGCGCGGGCACTTCGAGCCCCAGCGACGGCAGCGCCAGCAGGTGCCCGCCGGCATTCATCGCCAGCAATCCCAGCAGCGGCTGCGCCAGAATAAACAGGTACAGCACCCAGTGCATGGCTTCGCCCGCCAGATGCATCCAGCGCGGGCCGGGCTCTGGCGCCGGTGCGCCGCGCACCAGCCGCCACAGCAGCCGCGGCAGCGCCAGCCCCAGCACCAGCGCCCCGGCCCATTCATGGATATCCATGGCCAGCACGCGCGCCGGCGTGCCCTTGTCGAAGCTGCCCTTCAGTTCGATGGCCGCATACGCGAGCGCCACCAGCACGAACACCGCCCAATGGAAGCACACCGCGAGCCGGTCATAGCGGCGCGATGGCGACAACACTTCCGGCAGGCCCTGCATCGGCTCGACGCCCTGTGTGGTCCGGTTCATGTGGGGTTCTCCATCTTGTTCGACATGGGCCCAGCGTAGCGCAAGCGGCACGGACAGGTCCTGGCCGCCATCAAGCGGCGCGCAACAAAAAACCCCGCCGCGGCGGGGTTTCTTCAGCGACGGTTCAGCTTACTTCTTGTAGTTGGCCACGCCGTCGGTGATTTCCTTGTGGGCTTCCTCGATGCCGGCCCAGCCTTCGACCTTGACCCACTTGCCGGCTTCCAGTGCCTTGTAGTGCTCAAAGAAGTGCTTGATCTGGTCCAGCAGGTTCTGCGGCACGTCCGACAGGCCCTTCATGTAGGCGGTGGCAGGCGACAGCTTGTCCACCGGCACGGCGACCAGCTTGGCGTCCACGCCCGACTCGTCGGTCATCTTCAGCATGCCGAGTGCACGGCAGCGCACCACGGCGCCGGCCAGGATCGGGAACGGGGACAGCACCAGCACGTCCACCGGGTCGCCGTCGCCCGACAGCGTCTGCGGGATGTAGCCGTAGTTGGCCGGATAGCGCATGCCGGTGCCGATAAAGCGGTCCACGAACAGCAGGCCGGTTTCCTTGTCGGCTTCGTACTTCACCGGATCGCTCTGGGCCGAGATCTCGATGATGACGTTGAAGTCGTTGGGGATGTCCTTGCCCGGGGTGACGAGGTTGAAGCTCATGCGGTTCTCCAAATGCCTGCGCTGTGTTGTCGGATGGCGGGCATTATAGCGGCTCGCGCCTGACCGGTTGCTGACAAGCCATCGCTCCCGACCCGCTGCAACGCGTTGCAGCGACGCCGGCGTGCGCGATAATGGCGCATTCTTCAGCCGACACTGAATAGCCCCAGCCTTCGTGCTGCCCCGGAGCCACCCATGCATGCCCAGCACTTTGTCGCCAACCGCCTGATCGCGCCGGACAACGGCCTGCGCATCAAGGTGTTCGACCCGTCCAGCGGCGAGCCTTTCGCCGAGATCGCCCGCGGCAACGCCACCGACATCAACGTCGCGGTCCACGCTGCCCGCCAGGCCGCCGACGGCGCCTGGGGCCAGATGGCCCCGGCCGAGCGCGTGCGCCTGCTCAACCGCGTTGCCGTGGCGCTGATTGCCCACGAAGAAGAGCTGGCCGCGCTGGAAGCGCGCGATACCGGCAAGCCGCTGCGCCAGGCCCGCGCCGACGCACGCGCCGTGGCGCGCTACTTCGAGTTCTACGCCGGCGCGGTCGACAAGCTGCACGGCCAGACCATCCCCTACAACCCCGGCTACACCGTGCTGACGGTGCGCGAGCCGCACGGCGTGACCGGCCACATCATCCCGTGGAACTACCCGCTACAGATCTTCGGCCGCAGCGTGGGCGCGGCGCTGGCTGCCGGCAATGCCTGCGTGGTCAAGCCGGCCGAGGACGCCTGCCTGTCGCTGCTGCGCGTGGCCGAGATCGCCGCCGAGGCCGGCCTGCCCGAAGGCGCGCTCAATATCATCACGGGCTACGGCCACGAGGCCGGCGCCGCGCTGGCGCGCCATCCCGGCATCAACCACATCTCGTTCACCGGCTCGCCGCAGACAGGCAAGCTGGTGTCGCAACTGGCCGCCGAGAACCATGTGCCGGTCACGCTGGAACTGGGCGGCAAATCACCGCAGATCGTGTTTGCCGATGCCGACATCGATGCGCTGGTGCCGGTGGTGGTCAACGGCATCGTGCAGAACGCCGGCCAGACCTGCTCGGCCGGCAGCCGCCTGCTGGTGGAACGGCCGGTCTACAACGCGTTGCTCGACCGGCTGGCATCGGTGTTCGAGTCACTGCGCGTGGGCCCGTCCGAACTCGACCTGGAATGCGGCCCGCTGATCAGCCGCAAGCAGCAGCAGCGCGTATGGGACTTCGTCTCCGACGCCCAGCACGCCGGCGTGGCGGTGATGGCGCAGGGCCAGATCGTGGCCGAGGCGCCGGAGGCCGGTTACTACCAGGTGCCGATGCTGTTCCGCGATGTCCCCCCCGCGCACCGGCTGGCGCAGGAAGAGGTGTTCGGCCCGCTGCTGGCGGCCATGCCCTTCGATACCGAGGCCGAAGCCGTTGCGCTGGCCAACGGCACGCCCTACGGCCTGGTCGCCGGCGTCTGGACCCGCGACGGCGGACGCCAGCTGCGCCTGGCGCACAAGCTGCGCGCGGGCCAGGTCTTTATCAACAACTACGGAGCCGGCGGCGGCGTGGAGCTGCCCTTCGGCGGCTCCGGCCAGTCCGGCTACGGCCGCGAAAAGGGCTTCGAGGCCCTGTACGGATTCACCACACTGAAAACCATCGCCATCCAACATGGGTAACATTAATTTTCTTTCCGTCGCTTTTGCCATTTTCTTTTTCTGGATGGCGTGGCATGTGCGGAACAAGCGCGCCACCAATCCCTCCGGCATGCCGCGGCTGCAGGTCTTTAAGCGCAAGTGGGGCGATGTGGTGGGCGACCGCGTGCACTGGTGCCTGTATGTGGCGCTGCCCTTCCTGCTGGCGGTGATGATGGTCGCGAATGCGTTGCGCGGGCAGGGGCCGTTCTCGCATTGACGAAGGCCTCCGGCGCAGGCTGACTGACGAGGCCTGAGTAGATCTGCCACCCGTCGTGGACGCTCCCCTCTCCCGCGAAGTGGGAGAGGGGTGGGGGAGAGGGCCGGAGCATCCACGAAGTAAAGCGCGTCGGTATGCCAGCGCCTGCCCTCTCCCCCGGCCCCTCTCCCGCAAGCGGGAGAGGGGAGCAAACAAGCGAGCACTAAAAATCTTTAGCGATCACTTGAACACAACAACACAAGGAGACAAGCGATGAGACTGGCCAACAAGGTTGCGATCGTCACCGGCGGCGGTTCCGGCTTCGGCGAAGGCATTGCCCACACCTTCGCGCGCGAGGGCGCCAGCGTGCTGGTGGCCGACCTGCGCGAAGACGCCGCCGAGCGCGTGGCCGCGGCGATCCGCGAGGCCGGCGGCCAGGCGCGCGCGGCGCGCGCCGACGTCTCGCGCAGCGACGACACCGAGGCCATGCGCGAGGCCGCGCTGGCCGCCTTTGGCGACGTTCATGTCGTCGTCAACAACGCCGGCACCACGCATCGCAACAAGCCCATCCTCGACATCACCGAGGAAGAGTTCGACCGCGTCTACGCGGTCAACGTCAAGAGCATCTACTGGTCGGCGCGCGCCTTTGTCCCGCACTTCCGACAGCGCGGCGGCGGCGTGTTCGTCAATGTCGCCTCCACCGCCGGCATCCGCCCGCGTCCCGGACTGGTCTGGTACAACGGCAGCAAGGGCGCGGTCATCACCGCCAGCAAGGCGATGGCGGCCGAACTGGGCAAGGACAATATCCGCGTCAACTGCGTCAACCCCGTGATCGGCGCCACCGCGCTGCTCGAAGCATTCATGGGCATGCCCGACACGCCCGAGAACCGCGCGAAGTTCCTCGCCACCATCCCGATGGGTCGCATGTCGACGCCGCAGGACGTGGCCAATGCCTGCCTGTACCTGGCTTCCGACGAAGCCGCCTTCATCACCGGCACCTGCATCGAAGTCGACGGCGGGCGCTGTGTCTGAGCCCGCGGAAATTCCCTTGTCGTAACACCGCCGTACCGCGTCGCAAGAACGCAACCATCCTCAGGAGACTGCATGACAACGACCGCAGTGACCCCCGGCGTCGACCACGCCGCCTTTGAAGACGCCACCTACCGCAAGGTGAGCTGGCGCCTGGTGCCCTTCCTGCTGCTGTGCTACGTGGTCGCCTACCTGGACCGCGTCAACGTCGGCTTCGCCAAGCTGCAGATGCTCAACGACCTGCAGTTCAGCGAGACCGTCTACGGGTTGGGCGCCGGCATCTTCTTCATCGGCTACTTCCTGTTTGAAGTGCCCAGCAACGTGATCCTGCACAAAGTGGGCGCGCGCATCTGGATCGCGCGCATCATGATCACCTGGGGCGCGATCTCGGCGGCGATGATGTTCGTCACCACGCCGACCATGTTCTACGTGCTGCGCTTCCTGCTGGGCATTGCCGAGGCCGGCTTCTTCCCCGGCATCATCCTGTACCTGACCTACTGGTACCCGGCCAACCGGCGCGGGCGCACCACCACCTTCTTCATGACCGCGATCGCGCTGTCGGGCGTGATCGGCGGGCCGCTGTCGGGGTGGATCATGCAGTCGTTCGACGGCCACAACGGCTGGGCGGGCTGGCAGTGGATGTTCCTGCTGGAAGGGGTGCCCTCGATCCTGGTGGGCCTTTGGGTGCTGGCCTACCTGGATGACCGCATTGCGCACGCCAAGTGGCTCACGGCCGAGGAGAAGGCGCTGCTCGAGCGCAATATCGCCGCCGAAGACGCGCACAAGGAAGACCCGCCGATCCGCACCGTGCTGTTCAGCCCGCGCGTCTGGCTGATGAGCGCGATCTACTTCTGCTTCGTCATGGGCCTGTACGGCGTCAGCTTCTGGCTGCCGACCATCATCAAGCAGACCGGCGTGAAGGGCGCGCTCGACATCGGCCTGCTGACCGCGATCCCTTATGGCTGCGCGGTGATCGGCATGGTGCTGGTGGCGTACAGCGCCGACCGCAGCGGCGAACGGCGCTGGCATATCGCGATCCCGGCGCTGCTCGGTTCGTTCGGCCTGCTGCTGTCGGTGCATTGGGCCACCGATACCACGCTGGCCATGTTCGCGCTGACGCTGGCCACCATCGGCATCCTGACCACGTTGCCGCTGTTCTGGAGCCTGCCCACGTCGTTCCTGGCCGGCACCGGCGCGGCAGCTGGCATTGCGCTGATCAACTCGCTGGGCAACCTCGCCGGCTTTCTCAGCCCGTATGCGGTGGGCTGGCTCAAGGACCTGACCAGGAGCACGGACTCCGGCATGTACCTGTTGGCCGCGTGCCTGGCGGTGGGCGCGGCGCTGACGCTGTCGGTCCCGGCCCGGCTGGCGGGCCGCAGATAGGCAGGCGCTTCGCGATGGCCTGCAACGGCGCTTTCCGGCAAGGAAAGCGCCGTTTTTTCATGGGACTTGCGAAAGTACCTGGCCCGGCGCTCGTCCGGCGACAACGCGCCGTTCGCTGACGCCGATGTAGGACCAAACCCGGCAGTGCGGTCCCGGCTTGCGCCCTAGCATGGAAAGGAAGACACCCGGAATGATCCACACGGGGTCCTCCGGGCATGTGAATCCTGAAGTACGCCAAGGAGGCCACGATGCCGCACCTGCCCCCGTTTGCCCCGACCCAGTCACTGAAGCGCGTCGAAGCGCGGCTCGCACGCCGCACTCGCGTCAAGCGCCTTGTGATCGCGCTCAGCGCCGGCGTGGTCGCGCTGCTGGCCCTTGTGCCGGCTGCCAGCCATGCCCAGGCACCCGTGGTCGAAGCCACGCCGACACCGGCGCCCGCGACGCCTGCGCCAGCTCCTGCAACAACAGCTCCGGCAACGACTGCTCCGGCAGCGACCGCCCCGGCTCCGGCCGGCGCCATCGCACCAACGCCGGGCGTGACCGCGCCCGCAACGCAGCCGCCCACCACCATGCCGCCGCCAGTTGCCCAACCGGCACCGACTGCACCCGCTGCACCGGCAGCGGGTACTGCAGCGCCGCCGCCAACGGCGTCACCTGCCCCGGCACCGGGCGGCGCCTCACCCGCCGTGCCCGCTCCGCCGCCGACCGCGGCCCAGCCACGCCCGCCGCTGACCACGCCGCCGCCCCCGCCGCCACGTGACGCGATGGTGCAGCGTACCGCGGGGCCGGTGACCTACATCTGCGGCGGCGTTGCCGAGGACGAACAGGTCGCGCTGCAACAGCAGGCACGCCACTACAACATGAGCCTGCTCTTTACGCAGGGCGCGCGCGGCGAGTACCTGTCGGATGTCGACGTCAAGCTGATGCGCGGCAACAGGGAAGTGGCGAGCTTTGTCGCCGACGGGCCGCGCTGCCTGCTGAAGGCGCCGAGCGGCACGTACAACGTGCGGGCGACTTACCAGGGCCGGACCAAGACGGCCACGGTGAGCACCGGGGGGCGCAATAACCAGATGCGCTGGTAGGTTGAGGATGGGAGCGCCGCAGCGCGGCGTTGCCGGAGGAGAGGAAGGGCGCGGCGTCTCGCGATGCCGCGCTTTTCTTATCTGCAGGCGGTCGAGCGGTTGCTGGTGGTCTCCCTCTCCCGCTTGCGGGAGAGGGTTGGGGAGAGGGCCGGAGCGCCCACGAAGTGTAGCGCTTCGGTATGCGAGTGCCTCCCCTCTCCCCCGCCCCCTCTCCCGCAAGCGGGCGAGGGGAGCAAACCGTCAGACCTGGGGCCCTTCACCCAGCATCTGCGCCACCGATGCCGCCGTCCCCGCCGCGCGCTCGCCCAGCAGGCGCTGCAGCGTGGCGAGCAGGTGGTCCTCGTTATACGGCTTGCCGAGGTAGATGTTGACGCCGATCTCCTCCGCGTAGCGGCGATGCTTGTCCGCCGTGCGCGACGTGATCATCACCAGCGGCATATGCGCCGTGCGCGAGTCGGAACGCACGTTGCGGGTCAGGTCGAAGCCGTCCATGTTCGGCATCTCGATATCCACCAGCATGGCATCCGGCATCACGTCCTGCAGCTGCTTGAGCGCATCCACGCCGTCGCGCGCCAGCACCACCTGGTAGCCGGCGCGGCCGAGCAGGCGCTGGGTCGCCTTGCGCACGGTCAGCGAATCGTCGACCACCATCACCGTGGGCTGCAGCGCGAGGCCACGCACCGGCGCGGCGCTGCCGTCGCCGACCAGCTCGGCGACGGCACCCAGCGGCTCGGCCACTGGCTGCACCCACTCCGGCGCGGACTGCGCAGGGACCATCAGCTGCGGCGCGGATTGGCCGCGCTCGCGCGCCAGGCGCTGCGCCAGCACCACCGGGTTGTAGATCAGCACGATTTCGCCGTCGCCGAGCGTGGTCGCGCCGGCAATGCCTTCCAGCCGCGCCAGGTGCGGCCCGATGTGCTTGACCACCACTTCGCGGTTGCCGACCACCTCGTCCACGTGCACGGCGACACGTTCGGAGCCGCTGCGCACCAGCACCACCGGCGAGTACTTGCGGCCAGCCGCCACCGCGTTGCCCTCTTCCAGCAGCGCGCCGAAATAGAAGAACGGCAGCTCGGCGCCTGCCACCGCGAAGCGTCCCTGGTTGTAGGCCTCCACCAGCGCCGGCGCGCGCAACTGCTGCACCTGGTCGATCATGCCGCTGGGCACCGCATAGCGCCGCGCGCCCAGCGAGAACACCAGCACTTGCGTGATGGCCGTGGTCAGCGGCAGATGCACGGTAAAGGTGGTGCCCTGCCCGGCCTTCGATGCCAGCGTGATGCGGCCGCCCAGCGCCACGGTCTCGGCGCGCACCACGTCCATGCCGACGCCGCGCCCGGCCAGCTCGGAGACCGCGTCGGCCGTGGAGAAGCCGGGGGTGAAGATCATCTCGGTCAGGCGCGCCTCGCCGGCGTCGTCGTCCGGCGCGAGCAGGCGGCGCTCGACCGCGCGCGCGCGGATGCGCGCCAGGTCCAACCCGTTGCCGTCGTCAACGAAGTGCAGCACCACTTCATTGCCTTCCTGCTGCACCTCCAGCGTCAGCGCGCCCGTGGCGGGCTTGCCGGCGGCGCGGCGTTGCAGCGCGGGCTCGATCCCGTGCACCACCGCATTGCGGATCAGGTGTTCGATCGGACCGGCCATGCGGTCCAGCACGGAGCGGTCGATCTCCACCGTGCCGCCCTTGATCAGCAGCCGCACTTCCTTGCCGGTCTCGGCGGCGGCCTGGCGCGCAACGCGGTACAGGCGCTCGGCCAGCGCGTCGAACTGCACCATGCGCGCCTGCATCAGGCTGCGCTGCAGCCCGCGCGTCAGGCGCGCTTGTGCGGCCAGGTCGCCGGCGGCGCGGTCAAAGCCGCGCTGCAGGTTCTGCTCGACGGTGGCCACGTCGTTGACCGATTCGGCCATCATCCGCGTCAGTTCCTGGAAGCGGGTGAAGCGGTCGAACTCGAGCGGGTCGAATTCCTGGTTGTGCTGTGCGTCGGCGATGCGCGACGCCATCTGCGATTCGGCCTGGATCTCGATCTCGCGCAACTGGCCGCGCAGGCGGGCGACGTTGTCGTTGAGTTCGCCCAGGTAGGTGCGCATCGCGTCGAGTTCGCTGTCAAGCCGCGCGCGCGTCGCGCCGACTTCGCCGGCCTCGTTGATCAGGGTGTCGAGCGCGCGCGCCTGTACGCGCACCAGCGCACGCTGCGGCTCGGCGGCCGGCGTGAGCGCGTTGGCCGCGTTGGGTGGGATGGGCGGCATCGGCACCATCACGTCCGCGGGCCCGGGCATGACCGGCAGCATGGAAACCGCAGCGGCGGCCTCGGCAGCAGGATCCGGAGCCGCTTCAGGCTGCGCTTCGGCAGTACGTTCCGCCTCGTCCTGCGGCGACCCCCCCAGGCCGTTGACCACGTCAGGGTCGTCGACGGGCAGCAGGCGTCCGGCCTGCAGCGCTTCGGCGTGCGCGAGGATACGGTCGTACCAGGCGTAGAGGCGCCCGAACAGCTGCGGACCAGCTCCCTGCCCGGCCTGCGCGCGCAGGCTGGCATCGAGCAGCGTCTCCATCTCGTGCGCGGCCTGGCCCAGTGCCATCGCCCCTGCCATGCGCGCACTGCCCTTGAGCGTATGCAGCGCGCGCAACACCAGTCCGCCGTGGCGCGTGTCCGCGGGCGCCGCTTCCCAGGTGCGCACCAGCTTGCCGAGTTCGGGCAGCGTGCCCTGGGCTTCCTCGAGGAAGATCTGGACCAGCGCGGAGTCAGGCGTGGAATCGGCCACAGCGCCGTCCGCCTCCGGCGCGACCGGCGGCCGGTGCGAAGTCGGCAGCGCAATCACGACGGCATCATGCTGCGCAGGCCGTGCGGGCTCGATGGGCTCGGCGGGCGCAGGCGCCAACGGCGCTTCGTTGTCCGCTTCGTTGTCCTCGTGCAGCGGCTCGCCATGAAGCTGCGCCATCCCATCCACCGGCGCGGGCGGCGCCGGCACGGCCACGCGCGGGCGCAGCAACGCGCGTTCGCCGAATTCCACCAGGCCGCGGCGCAGTCCGGCATCGGCCTGCGGCCAGACGCCCGCCGCAAACTGGTGCAGCATGCCGCGCAGCCGCTCCACCGCCTGCTCCAGCAGGCGGAAGTCGCCCGGATGCATCGCCACCGGGTGCGAGCCCAGTTGCAGCAGCAGCCCTTCCAGCGCTTCGGCAATCTCGCGCACCGGCTCCAGGCCCACGGTCGAGGCGCTGCCCTGCAGCGTGTGCGCCACGCGCAGCGCCAGCTCGCTCGGGCACGGATGCCCCTCGTGACGCCATTCGGAGATATCGGTGGCGAACTGGCGCAGCAGGTCGTCGGCCTCCTGCAGGTAGACGTTGTAAAGCGCCAGGCCGATGCGGACCGGGCCGATGACCTTGTAGTTGTCCTCGTCGCTGGACAGGCCGCCGGCCAGGCGGAACGGGATGACGTTGTCTTCGTCGATGTGCGTGTCTTGTGGTGCCGAAGCGCCCGGCTGGCTGTCGCCCGCGGACGCCGCTTGTGGATCCTGCTTCGGGATCGAGGGCTCGGCTGGCACAGCCAAGTCGGCGTTCGCCTGGACGCCGTCACGCACCGCCTCGGCGGTTGCCACCAGCGGAGCGATATCATGCGCAGCACCCGCGTCGCGATGCAGCTGCGCCACCCACGCCGACAACTCGGCGTGCGCACGGCGCAGCAGCAACAACAGCGCGGGCACCGGCGCGCGCGCCTCGGCGATCCACAGGTTCATCACCTGCTCCACCGCCCATGCGGCTTCGCCGTAGCGATGCAGCCCGACCATGCGGCTTGAGCCCTTGAGCGTATGGAAAGCGCGCCGCACGCGGCTGAGCGTATCGGTATCGCGCAAGGCCTCGACGCCTGTGTTGAGGTCGCCGGCAATGCCGCCCAGCACCTCGTCGGCTTCATTCAGGAAGATGTCGAGCAGTTCGGCATCGACCGCCGCGCTGTCGCCGGCAGCGGGCAGGGCCGGCGCGGTGCGAGCAGAAGCCGCAGAAGCAGAAACAGGCAAAGGCGCGGGTTCTGGCTCGCCCGCGGCATCGGCCAGCGCCAGCATCAGGCGACCGGCGGCATCATCGCTGCCGGCCAGCCAGGCATTGCATTGCGTGGTGGCATCGGCGGCGCGGCGCCGCAACGGCGCGTTGTCGTCGATCGTGGCCTGGTCCGCCAGCGCCTGCAGCGCGGCACGCAGGCGCTGCACCTGGGGCGCGTCGGGCATGGGGCCGGCCTGGAGCGCATCGGCCGCGGCGTCGCGGGCGGCAGCCAGCGGATGCTGCACAGGGCGCGCATCCTCAACGGCTGCGGCTTCGGCGGGCATGTCATGCCGGCGGGCGCGGCCAAATTCCAGCGCATCGGCAAACGCATGGACGGTGCCCAGCTCTGCCGCCACGGCGCCAAGCAGTTCGGTGCGCGTGGCGGCATCGGAAGCATGCAGGGCATCGCCAACCGCGGCCAGCCGCTCATTGACGGCCTGCACCGCAGCCGTGGCTCCGGCAGCGTCTCCGGCCAGCACGGCCGGCAGCGCCGACGACGCTCGCAGCCGCTCCAGCGTATCGCCCAGCGCCGCGAACGCCTGGCGCGCATCGCGCAAGTGGCCGGCGCCATCGGCACGCGCGGCGTTGCGATCATAGCTGTCCAGCCACGATTCGCCGCTGTCGAGCTGCGCGCGCAGCTGCGCCACGGCCTCGCCGCGCAGCGCCTGCGCACGCGCATCGTCGACCATGCTGGCCAGCCACGCCGGCGCGCCCACGCCGGGATCCGAGAGCGACTGGTGCAGGCAGTCGGCCAGTGCCTCGCACTGCGCGGCAAAGCGCGCCGCGGCGGGATGGGCGGATTGTCCGTGCACGCGCCACGGCAAGGCCAGCGCACGCGCCAGGAACAGTGCGATGCCGGTGGCGCCCAGCGCTCCGGCACGGCTGCGCTCCCAGTCGGGGCCCGCAGCCGCCATCGTCGCCATCGCCGCCTGCGACAGGCAGCGCTGCAGCGACGGCTGTCCCAGCGGCTGTGCGGCTTCGGCAAGCGCCGCCAGCGCGGTTTCCCAGCCAGCCTGGTCACCGGCCGCGGCCCGCTCCAGCCCGGCGGCGGCCTGCTGCAGGTTGCGCGTATCGATCGGGTCGAGCCAGCCGTAGTAGCGCAGCCGGAAGTCGGCATCGGCCGCCGCATGCGCGGCGTCGAGACGGAAGGCAGCCAGCGTACGGGCGATGTCGCTGCGCACAGCAGCGGCGCCATCGGCCTGAACCGCGTCGCTGGCAGCCGTTTTCGCCAGCCCCGTGCACACCAGCAGGAACACGGCATCGTTCAGCAGCGCCTGCGGCACGCGCACATGTCCTTGCTGGTACTGGCGCAGCAGCAGGTTGGCGCGGCCGGCAAAGCGCTTGGCCAGCAGGTCGGACGGCAGCAGTCCATGTGCGAGCGCGCGGAACACCAGCCCCAGCACATGCCAGACGTCACGATCCGGATGGTCGGCAGCGCGGCGCGGCTCCTGCTCGTTGGCGCGCACTTCGTCCAGCGCCGCATGCAGCGGCAGCCAGGCCTCGCGCAGCAGGGCCGCGTCCTGGCACGCAGCGGGCAGGCGCATGGCCTTCAGCAGGGTGGCCTCGAACTGCTGGCGCGCGCGCGTGATGGCGGCGGGGCTGCGCGCCGGCAGCAGCATGCCGGGCAACATCTGCAATTCGTCGAGCCACAGGTCGGCCGGATGCACGCGCTCCTCGCGCAGGTGCGCGAGCACGCCGGCGTAGGGCTGGAACAGCCGCAGCGGGGCCTCGTCGTCGCCGGCCATCAGGTCGTCGACATATTCGGCCAGTGCCTGCACGCCGGCGCGGAACACCGCCAGCGCCTGCGCATCGGCGGCGAGCTGGCCGGCATCGATGGCCTCGAGCAGGCGGCGCAGCGCCTGGCAGTACGGGTCGGTGCCGCGCAGTCCGACGATATGCACCGCGCCGGCGGCCTGGTGCAGGTGCTGGCCGGCGAGCCGCAGCGAGGTGGTATCGCGCGCGCCCAGCGCCTCGGGCGCCTGGCGGATCTCTTCAACGTAGTGGCCCAACTCCGCGGCCGCGTCTTCAAGCGCGCCGCGCAGGCTCGGCGCGAGCCACGCCAGCCCGGACAGGTCGCGCGCCGCGCCGCCGGCGTCGGCCGGCACGGCAGTGGTGGCAGATGCGGGCAGCGGCGCCGCTTCCGGTTCGGGCATGGCGGGCGCCCGCAGCGATGCGTTGGCATCGGCCGCGTCGCACGAGATTGGGAAATTCATGGACATGACGGCTTCCAGTGCGGCGCCGCCAGGGCGGCCGCGGGCGGCAGCCCGCCGCGGCGGCAGGCAGGCGCTGGGTTGGCTTGTTGGCAGGCGTAACGTTGGCGGTGGCAGCCGTGGCGGCAGTTGCCGCGCTGCGCGGAAGCGGTCGCAGGCGTCATCCGGCCACTCAGGCGATCTTGAAGCGCGACACCGAGTTGCGCAGCTCCTCGGACAGCAGCGTCAGCTGGCGCACGGATTGCGCGGTCTGGCGCGTGCCGCTGGTGGTCTGTTCAGTGACCTGCAGGATGCGTTCGATATGGCGCGCCACGGTGGTGGCGAGTTCGGCCTCGTGCGAGGTGGACTGCGAGATCTGCTCGATCAGCTCCGCAAGCTGGCGCGACACGCGGCCGATCTCCACCAGCGCCGCGCCGGCGTTGTCGGACAGGCGTGCGCCCTCGACCACGCCCTGCGTGCTGCGCTCCATGGCGTGCACGGCGTCCTGGGTATCGGTCTGGATGGTGCGGATCAGCGCGCCGATCTGCTTGGTAGCCTCGCCGGAGCGCTCGGCCAGCCGCTGCACCTCTTCGGCCACCACCGAGAAGCCGCGCCCGGCTTCGCCGGCCGATGCGGCCTGAATGGCGGCGTTCAGTGCCAGGACGTTGGTCTGCTCGGTAATGTC